>NZ_CBDCDH010000007.1:0-5210 GCF_965215205.1 Ilumatobacter sp. | reverse complement strand
AAGGTCGCCTGGTAGGTGACGACCAGCGTCTCCCCCGCCTCGAGGGTGTCGAGGGTCGCTTCGAAGCCCGCGCCGGACGCGGCGGCGGTGAGGTCGCCCGTGGCCGTGCTGGCCTCGGCCTTCGTCAGGCTGCCGGGGACGTAGGCGAGCTGCGGATCGGTCAGGAGGTCCGCGAACATCAGATCGTGCGCCGGGCCGTCGCCCTCGTTCGCGAGGGTGAGGGTGTAGGTGAGCGTGTCGCCCCCCTTCGCCACCTCGGGGCCCGCGAGGACCACGGTCACGTCCGGCTCGACCACCGTCAGCGTCTCGGCCGCCGTCGCGTCGGGCTGCAGCTCGTTCGCGGCGGCGTCGTCCACCTCCAGCCTCGCCGTGGCCTGCCGCGCGGTCCCGGCGGTGTTGCCGGGGACGTCCTCGACCCGCGTGACCACCTCGAGCACCAGCGTCGTGTCGGCGGCCGCGGCGTCCTGCGAGCCCGGCACCACCGTCGTGCCGAGGTCGAAGGTCACGCCGTCGCCGTCCGTCGAGACGGTGATGTCGTCCGAGGCGTCCGTGGCTCCCTCCGCGAGGGTCGCCGAAGTCGCCCCCCCGAGGGAGACCACCCGCGCCGAGACGACCGCGAGCCCGTCGGGCATCGCGTCGGTGACGGTGAGGTCCGCCGTCCCCTGCGGCACGGTCACGGCGAGGCGGTGCACCACCTCCTCGCCGATGCCGACCCGCGCCAGGTCCGTATCGGGGTCCGTCGTGGAGAGGATCGTCCGCGCGATCGACGCGTCGGGCGTCGTGAAGGTCGCGTCGTCCTCGGGCGGGGTGTGGCCGGCGCGGTTCTCGTCGTAGACGCGCTGCGCGCCGTCGCCGGGGGCGGTGTCGTAGCGCGTCACCGTCGCGGAGGCGTCCACCTCGGAGGAGAACGCCGCGGCGTCCGTGACCACCGCCTCGTAGACGATCACAACCGCCTGCCCCACCTCGAGCACAGGCACGGTCGCCGTCAGCCCGCCTCCCGCGTCGGGGTAGGCGACGCTCGGCGCGTCCGCGCCCGCGGGCGTCACGTCCGTCCCACCGTCGAGGATGCGGATCGTGGGGGTCGTGCCGCCCTTCGCGGCCACCCCGGCCTCGGTCAGGTCGGTCTCGATCACCACGTCGTAGGCCGGGCCCGTCCCGCCGTTCGTCGAGCGCACCGTGTAGCTCACCGTGTCGCCGGCATCCGCCACGTCGGGGGAGACCGCCTTCGTGACGTCGAGCGAGGGCTCCACGACGGTCACGTCCGTGGAGGCGTCGTCCGCACCCGTGGCGAAGGAGAGCGCCGCCTCGTCCGTCAGCGTGCCCGCGGCGGCGTCAGTCACCCGGGCCACGACCCGCACCACGATCTCGTCGTCGTCGGCCGAGTTCACCGGGTTCGTCAGATCGCCGAAGTCGAAGGTCGTCTCCTGCCCGGACTGCGTGCCCTCGGTGGGGGACTTGGTGCTCGTGACGCTGCCCTCGCCGTCGCCCACCCGAACGACCGTGGAGGAGACGTAGTCGAGCCCCGCGGGCAGGGTGTTCGTCAGCACCGCGTCCTCGGTCGTGCCCTCGGGGATCCCGGCCACGATCTCGAAGGTGACGGTTTCGCCCACCGAGAGCGTCGCGCCGGGCGTCAGGGGCTGCGAGCTGTCCACGACGGCGACCGTGACCTCGGGCGGCGCGCTGGTCGTCGTGGCCTGGGCGGTCTCGGCGCCGTCGCGCTCGTCGTCGGCGTCGTCCGTGGGCAGCGAGTCGTAGGTCAGCTCGGCCGTGTTCGAGATCGTGACCGACGGGCTCACCGTCTCCTTCACCGTCGCGGTGTAGGCCACAACGAGCGTCCCGCCCCTCGCGAGCGCGTCCGTCTCGACCCGCACCGCGCGGTCCCCGGAGCCGTTGCCGGTGACGACGGCGTCCGCCGTCACGTCGGCCCCGTCCAGGGTCACGGTCACGCTTTCCGCGTCGAAGGCGACGTTGGGGTCGTCCACGGCGTCCGTCAGGACGAGGTCGTAGGCGGGTGCGCTCTGGGGATCGGCCCCGTGCTCGACCACGACGCTGTAGGACACGGTGCTGCCGGCGGCCACGACGTCGGAGCCGGCTTCCTTGGCCATGACCAAATCGGGTTCGCGCAGGCGCACGTCCGAGGCCTTGGTGGAGGCGACGCCATCCGCCGCGAAGCGCGCCTCCCCGCTCAGGCGATCGCCGGCCGATGCCCCATTCGCATCCGAACTGCGCGCGACCACCTCGATCTCGATCACGTCGTTGGTCGGATCGTTGTCCGACGCGACGGTCAAGCGGCCCACGTCGAACGTCACGCTCTCGCGGTCGGCCGCCACCACGCCCGCGGTCCCCGACGTCACGCCGTTCGAGCTGGTCAGCGTGGTCGCGTCCCAGGTCACGACCGAGGCCGAGAGGATGTCGTAGTCCCCGAGCGACTTGCCCGCGCGAACCGTGTCGCTCAGGAAGACGTTCTCGTAGGTCGCCTCCGCGAGGTCGTAGGTCAGGCGGAAGGTGAACTCCTCGCCGACGAGCACCGACGTGGTGCCGATGGCCCCGAACTCGCGGCCGACGAGCGTCCGCTCCACTTCGGCGTCCTCGATCTTGACGGAGGCGCCATCGGACAAGTCGTCGGCGGCGCGGTCGGCCCCCGCGCCGTCGAAGGCGGTGTAGTTCGTGATCGCCCCCTCGCTCTGCAACGTCTGGTCCGCCCTCACGGTGTCCTCGAGCAGCAGGTCGTAGGTCACCACCGCCACGTTGCGGCCCGAGGTCTCGTCGAAGGCCGCCACCGCGCCCCGGTCCACGGCGGGATCGGTGAGCTCGATCCCCCCCGAGAACAGATCGCCCGTGTAGGCGATCGCCGCGCCCGTCCCGTCGGTGACGGAGAGGTTCAGCCCCGCGCCGTCCGTCGGCACCACGAAGCCCTCGGGCACCACGTCCTCGACGCGGATGTCGAACGCGCCGTCCGAGGCGGAGCCCGTGTTCTCCACCGTCAGCGCGAAGGTCACGAGGTCGCCCGCGTCGACGTTCAGGAGATCCGAGTCGATGGGCCTCGCCGCCAACCCGTCCGAGGAAATCGTTCCCGAGAACCGCGTGCCCTCGCTGCCGGGCTCGCTGAACGGCACGGGCGTCCGGGGTTCCGAGGTGTCCGATCCCGTCGCGGTCAGGTACATGACGTCGGGATCGTCCGAGTCGGTGGCCACGATCCCCTTGGTGATCTCGAGCACGGGCTCGGCGTAGGTGAACTGCGCGATGGCGATGGAGGACTCCTCCTCGCCGAAGCTGTTCTCCTCGAACTCGGTCGCCTGGTTCGTCAGCAGCAGCTGCGGCGCGAACACGGCGTCCTTCACCGTCACGGTGAAGAGCAGCTCCATCGAGACCTGCTCCCGCGGGTCGGAGGAGAAGTCGCCGAAGTCGAGGTCGAAGCCGTTGCTGCCCGCGTCGAACGTCATGGTGGGCGTCGGCCCGCCGGCGTCCACGTACTCGTCCGCGGGGCCGAAGTAGAGCGTGCCCGCGGGGGGCGGCGCGGCGCTCTTCGTCGTCGAGACCGTGGTGATCTCGGTCACGTCGAACACGTTCTGCGGCAGGTTGTTGCGGATCCGCAGATCCTCGAAGGAGCCCAGCGGCGCGTCGTAGAGGATGCGGAAGGTCACCGTGTCCCCGGCCGACACGACGGCGTCCGAGGGCGGGTTCGTCGCCCCGTCGAGCGCGTAGACGGTGTTCTCCTCGATCCGGCCGAAGGGGATCGTCACGCCGGCGGCGGAGGCGTTGGTCTCGTCGCCGTCGATCTGCGTCGGCGTCGCGTTGTTCCGGACGGAGCCCGCGATCTGCACGTCGTTGCCGATCCGGTCGCCCTGGCCGATCTCGGGGCGGTCCTCGCCGTCGTCGTCGTACTGGTCGAGGACCCTCGCCTGATAGGTGATCGTCGCCCGCGTGTTGGACGTCGCCTCGGAGCCGTCGGCCGAGCCGCCCGTCAGGAGCCCGTCCCGCCCGGCCGCGATCATCGCCGCCGAGAGGTCCCAGACGTTGGTGGTGCGGCCCGTGGCGTCGTTCCGGGTGGAGGTCTCCTGCGCCGTCAGGCTCCGCGTGGCGGGGACGGAGCCCGCCTCCTCCACGGTCGTGAACTCGGCCGAGCCCGCCACGTACTCCCAGCCGTCGCCGAGCACGTCCGTCACCACGAGGTCGCCGTAGGCGAAGAAGTCCGAGACCTGCACCTGGAGGGTGAAGTCGTAGACGTCCTCCGGCGTCGGCTGGCCCGGGATCTGGTTGTCCGCCGCGACGGCGACCGACTTCTGGATCGCGAGCGAGGTCGCGCGCCACTCGTCCCGCGCCGTCGCGGTCACGGGGGCGACGGCGTCGTCCGGATCGACCGGGTCCCAGTCCGCCCCTCCGGTAACGGTGTTGACGACCGCGACCTGATCGCCGCTCGCGCGGTCGATCACGGGGGCCGTCTCCTCCGCCGCGACCTCGGCCACGTGGAAGTCGAAGCTGACGTCGACCGTGCCGCTGATCGTGTCGAACTCGATCTCGAGCGTGTCGTTGCCCGGCCCCGCGATGGCGCCCTCGGTGGGCTCCGCGACGACGGTCCCCCCGCCCGCCTGCAGGTTGCCGCGATAGACCATCTCCGGCGGCAGCGTGTCGGTCAGCGTGAAGTCGCTCAGCGTCTGCCCGTCGGCCACGTCCACCGTGATCGTGTGGGTGTAGACGTAGGAGGCGCCCGTCGCGGCCTCGTCCTCGGGGATGTCGTTGGCCTTGGTCAGGGTGAAGAGGCTCTGCTCCACGTCGTGGGTCTTCGTCGTCCCGACGATCGAGGGGTCCGAGGAGGGGTTGTCGAGCGCGTCGTTCCCCAGCGCGAAGCCGGGGGTTGCCGCGAGGGTCAGCGCATGGTCCAGGTCGGCGTGGTCCGAGAAGTCGAGCGTCACCACGACGTCCACCGCCGGGTTGCCCGCCGAGAAGGAGCCGTAGGGCAGCTCGATCACGACGAGCGTGTCGCCCGGGGTGCCCGAGACCACCAGCGGGTCGCCGCTCGAGTCCACCGCGAGCGGGTGCTCGGCCTCGCCGTCCGCCTCGAACACCACCTCGGTCGTGGTCACGGCGGTCCCGAGGAAGCTCGCGCCGTCGAAGCTCACCCCGTCGTCGCCGTCGGCCCCCGTCGTGGGCAGGACGAGGTCGATGTAGGGGGTGTAGCCCGTGTCGGTCGCGCTCACGTTGTCGAAGGT
>NZ_CBDCDH010000006.1:0-6726 GCF_965215205.1 Ilumatobacter sp. | reverse complement strand
CGGACGTCCCCGATCCGCGGGACCGAAATCAGCTGGCGGTAGAGCGGGGTGTCGATGTTGAGCGTCGTGACGGGCCGGGCGTCCTTGGCCGGCACCTCGCCGATGCGGCGCACGGGCTCGCCGTACTCGCTCATCCGGTAGGTGCCGTCGGGGAAGCGCGTGCCGTAGGCGCGGTAGAGCTCGAGGGTCTCGACCTTGACGTTGTCGTAGGCGCGGAAGGCGAGCGTGAAGTCGGCGGCCTCGATCGCGCCGAACTCCGGACCGGGCTCGGTGATCGCGACCTCGGGGCGGATGTCGTCGGGGGCGGCGAGGAACTCGATCGAGTGACGGCCGACCGCGCCGTCGGTGTCGAGGATCTCGGCCGTCAGGACGACCGGCTCGTTGGCGTCGAACAGGCCCGTGGGGACCGCGACGGTCGCGGAGGCGGTGCCCGCGAACGGGGCATCGGCGCGGCCGAAGCGATCCGCCTGCTCGACGCCGTAGGTCGCCTCGATCGCGTCGTACATCGAGGCGAACGCCTGATCGCGCATGCCCTGACCGCCGATGTCGGGGTCGCCCTTCTCGAGGCTGACCGCCAGGGGTCGGCCGTTAGCGGTGACCCGCAGCGCGTCGGGGTTGACCGCCAGCGCCCGATCGTCGGTGAAAGCGAGCCCGACGGCGATCTCGAAGGTGCCGGCGGCGATGTACTGGTCCGGGGCGGGGGCGGTGAAGCGCACCTGCGGGACGAGGTTCGCGATCGGGTGGACGAGGAAGGTGCGGGTCGCCACGTGACCGTAGGTGTCGGTCGAGGCGCAGCTCGTACTCGGTGACGACGGACTCGGTGAAGGTGAGCGTGGCGCTCTCCTCGAGCGTCGCGGGCGGCGCGTTCGGGCACTGCGCCCCGTACTCGCGCTCGTAGAGCGTGGTGCGTCCGCCGTTGCCGTCGAGCCGGCTGATCTCGTAGCTGGCGAGCGCGACGTCGTCGGCGAGCATCGCCCCGAGACGGAAGTCCTCGCCGGTGCGCAGCCAGAACTCGGCGTAGTCGAGCCGCTGCGGGTCGTCGATGACGTAGCGCCAGGTGCTCGAGCCGGGCAGGCGGTAGCTCGCGAGCTCGGTGAACGCGGTCTGCGGCGGCTCGTTCGCCACCAGCGGCAACGACCAGGCGAGCGTCGAGGCCCGGCCGTGGACGTCCTCGGCGAGCGGGCCGAGCTCGAGCGTGCCGCCGTCGTGCCGCGCCGGCACCCGGTAGTGCAGCCGGTAGCGGTCCTCGCCGGGAATGCCGAGGATCCGTCCGCCCTCGGGGACGCCGTCGCGCAGCAGGGCGTAGGTGTCGAGCCCGGCCTCGGTGGCGGCCGAGAGCTCGAGCTCGAGCGTGTCCATCGGCCGCACCGGACTGCCCGACTCGGGCGAGACGAGCGCGAGCTCGACCGGGGCGTAGGCCTCGCTCAGCGGCACCCGCGCGATCGGCTCGAGGGCGACCGGACCGCGCTCGAGGCTCGCCTTGTCGCTCGCGAAGCCGTAGAGCGCGAGCGCGTCGACGCCCGGCAGGCGCGGTGCGCGCGCCAGGTGCGCCTGGCGGTAGAACACCCCGCCGTCGCGACGGCTCGGTTCGCCCGCCACCTCGGCCGGTCCCGGTGCGAAGACGACCTCGCCTCCCTCACCGTCCGCGTAGTGGAGCGCGACGAGCGGACGCGCCCGGGTGCCCGAGGCGGCACGCTCGTCCTTGGCGAGGGTCTCGAAGAGCTCGGCGCGCTCGAGCACGATCCGCGTCGGCGCGCCCGCAGGCGCATCGTCGGGGGACGCCGCGCCCTCGTACAGCGGCTCGACGACGATCCGGGCCATGTCGCCGTACGGCCCCGAGACGCCGAGGTCCACCGGCCCGTCGACCTCGTCGACCCCCGCGACGAGGCAGGGGTCCGCGGGCCAGAACGAGACGCGGTATCGGGAGATCGCCTGCGCGGCGTCCTGCGACCCGAACGCAACCGACAGCTCGTCGATGCGGCCCGTCGGCCCGAGCACGAGCGAGCCGTTGCCGAGGGCCTCGGCGAGTACCCCGTTCCCGAGCGTCACCGTGGAGGCGGCGTCCGAGAAGACCGGCGCCTCGAAGGCCAGGCGCGGTCGCGCAAGCTCGATGTCGTCGCCGACGAGGTAGCCCGACGGCGACGAGGCGGGATCGGTCTCGAGCGTGGTCGCGACGGTGAAGACCCGGTCCGTCTTGCCGGACACGAAGTCGTCCTCGACCCGAAGCGCGTAGCCGAACGTGCCGCCGGCCGGCACCTCGGGGGCGGGGAACTGGTCCTGGTAGCGCACCTGCGGCGCGGCATCGGGTCGGATCGTGACGGTGCGGGTGCCGACGCTGGTGTTGCCGGCGATGTCGGTGGCGGTGATGCGCAGCGTCTTGCGAAGCCCCGTCGCGGGGATCTCGTAGCCGCCGATCTCCCAGTCGGCGGCGAGGCTCACCTGGAGCGTGTCGTCGTCGTCGAGCGTGTCCTCGACGAGCGGCCCGGTCTGCTCGCCGTCGACGGTGAGGGCGTAGCTCGCAAGGGCGAGGTTGTCCGCGACGCTCGCCGAGATCTTCACCGGCTGGTCGGCGACGAGCGTCTCGTCGGGCGCGGAGAACGTGATCGTCGGGCCTTCGGTGTCGGCGAGGACCGTGACCGGGACGCCGGGCGTGTCGGTGGCGTTGACGCCGTGGTCGGAGGCGCGCACGACGAGCGTGAAGCGCTCGCCGGCCCGCTCGATCATCGCGCGCGGCAGCTCGATCTCGCCGCTGAAGTCGGTCGCGTGGCGCGTGGCGACCAGCACCGAGCCGAAGGTGTCGGGGTTCGGCGCGGTGATGCGGATCTCCTCGTCCTCGCGGGCGAAGAAGCGCCAGTCGAGCATCTGCTCGGCCCCGTCCGCGTCGACGAGGATCGCCTCGATCTCGCGAACGTGGATGTCGTCGTCGGCGGCGCCGAGGATCTCGAACGCGTCCCCCGGCATCAGCTCGAGCGGGCCGTCCGGCAACTCCAGGCGCACGTTCGGGGCTTCCTCGTCGTCGAGCAGCTCGATATCGAAGTAGAGCTCGGCGACGAGTCCTGCGTCGTCGACGGCGAGCACGCCGAGACGCGCCCCCTTCCCCGGCGCGCGCAGCGAGGCGGCCACGTAGCGCTCGGCCTCGCTTCGATCCGCCCCCGCAAGGGACTCGGTCCGGAGCGTCTCGCGCACGCCCGCCTCCTCGCGGAAGAACTCGACGCGATCGAGCCCCCGGTTGTCGCTGACCGCCACGTTCGCGCCGAAGGCCTCGCCCTCGGTCAGGCGGATGCCGGGGGCCGGGGTGCGGATGCTCAGCCGCGGCGGCTCGTCGCGCGAGACGGCGTAGCTCGTCTCCCGCTCCGTGGTGCGTCCCGTCACGTCGACGGCGATCGCGCGCAGGGTCAGCGAGTCGACGTCCCCGGCCGGTACCGCATGGACGAAATCGCCCTCGGCGAGCCGGGTCGCGGGGGCGGACTCGGCGACGACCGCACCGCCGATCTCGAAGCGGACCGAGGCGAGGTAGCTGTCGTCCTGCGCCCGCCAGGCGAACCGGACGGGCTCGCCCGCGTAGAGCGTCGTGCCGGGCGTCGGGGCCGAGACCGAGATCGACGGGGCGTCGAGATCCGCCCCGATCCGGACCGTGCCGACGTGGCGCTCGGAGGGCTGGCCGATCGAGTCGCGCACGAGCACGGTGAGGACCGCGTCCTGGTCGAAGGCGACCTCCCCGACCCCGGCGAGGTCGAACTCGACGCTCTCCTGCACGGTGGTGGCGGTGATCAGCCCGTCCTCGGTGGTGCGGGTCCGGGTCAGCAGCTGGCGGCTGCCGTCCGGGAGCGCCACCTCGAGCGTGACCTCGACGGCATCGACCGCCACGTCGTCGCGCGCCGTGACGTCGATGCCGACGGTGTCGCGCGGCATGAACGCCTCGCGGTGCGGCGTCACCGCCTGGATCTCGGGCACGGTGTCGGACACGACCGAGAGGCTGACCTCGGCGGTGGACGCGTTGCCGGCGGCGTCGGCGACGGTCGCGGTGACGGGCAAGAGGTTCAGGTCCGCCGCCGGAAGATCGCCGATGCCGGGTACCTCGACGATCCGGATCGCCGAGAACGCGTTCAGCGCGCCCGGGACCTGCTGGAGCGGCACGTCGTCGCATCGGTGACGACGTCCTCGGCGCGACCGGTAAGCAGGAGCCTGCCGCCGTCGCGCCGGATGCCCGTGATCGAGAGCGTGTCGGCGCCGACGTTGTCGAAGCCGGTGATCTTGAACGCGACCGGGGTGTTCTCGGTGACGTAGGCGAGCTCCTCGCCGGCCTCGGTCGCGGTGACCGTCGGGGGCGACGATGTTGACCACGGGGGGCTGCTCGTCGGGGCCGAGCGTGACGACAAGCTCGGCGCTCCTGGTCGACTGGCCAGCGTCGTCGGTCGCGACGGCCCACAAGGTCAGCGATTGGGGCTCGGGCACGCGCTCGAAGGGAGGGTACTCGACGGTGAAGGGGCGCGTGGCGTCGCTGCCGACCAGGCTCCCGTCGACGTAGAACTCGACGCGATCGAGCCCGACGTCGTCGGTCCGCCTCGGCCCGGAGCTCCACGGGCACGCCCGCGATCAGCTGGGAGCCCGCCGTCGGGAAGCTCATCGAGACCTGCGGGGGGCGGTCCTCCCGGACCCGCACGTACGCGGGCTCGGTTTCGGAGATCTGGTCGGACAGGTCCCGCGCGCGCACGAGGATCTCGAGCGTGCGCCCGAGCGCGTCCTCGCTCGGATCGTGGCGGAAGGTGTGTTGGCCGGTCACCGCGTCGATGTCGTCGAGCACGGCGAGCTCCTCGGGCACGTCGCGGTAGTCGAACGTCTCGACGACCTCGCCGTCGACGACGAGCGACAGGAAGAGCCCCTGGTCGGCGGTGTCGTCGGAGAACTGCACCTGGACGGGCAGCGGAGCGCCTTCGGGGAGGGTCGAGCCGTCGAGCGGGGCGAGCAGCTGGACCGACGGGGCGGCGTCGCCGACGATCGTCACGGCGCGATCGGGCAATCGCTCGCTGCCGCCGGCGACGAAGACCTCGGCCGACAGGCTCCGGCTCGCCTCGACCAGGGAGATCGAGGGCACGGTGATGAACGTCTTCCAGACCTCGACGGAGACGGTCTCCTCGTCGACGGTCCGCTCCTCGATCACCGGGTAGTTGATCGAGTCGACGCGGGCGTCGTCGACGAACAGATCGATGTGCCGGATGCCCAAGTTCCCCTGGAGCGGATCGAACCGGCTCTCGAGCTGCACGAGCATCCGGCTGCCCTCGACGACGCGTGACAGGGTCTTCGGCTCGACCCAATCGACGGACGGCACGCTCGCCTCGCGCTCCGCGCGCACGCGGACCGGGACGGGATCGCTCGCCGTCACCTGACCCGCTTCGTCGACGGCGGTCGCGGTGACGGCGATCTCGCGGTTCAGCCAGCTTTCCGGGCACGGTCGTGACGAGCTCGTACGGGGCGGCATCGCGGGTCGCGACGAGCTCGTTATCGAGGCGGAACTCGATCCGGGCGATCCCGGTGTCGTCGCTCGCCTCGACGTCGAGGGCGAGCTCGTCGCCGACGGCCACGCCCGGCGGGGCCTCGACGGTGATCTCGGGCGGTGCGTCGGGTCGCGGTAACGGGGATCGTCGTCGCGATGCCCGGGTCGGCCCGCAGCGTCGCGGTGACGTTCACGGGAGATTCGATCGTCGCCGTGGCGGTGAGCCGGTTCTCACCGTCGAGCGCGAGCAGGTCCGCCGCGGCGGACGGGATCGCGAGGCTCACGTCCGAGGCGCGGGTCAGGAGCTTCTCCGAGCCGTCGTCGAAGACCGCGTAGAGCGCGGGCGGCTCGACAGGGCGATTCAGAGCGGGAAGGGTCCACGGGGCGTCGGCGCGCAGGGTCGAGAGCCGGCGCGAGAAATCCATGCGCACGGGCACGACGACGGGATCGAGTTCGGGATACTCGACGGTGAGCTCGACGTCGGTGCCGGCGGCGTCGCGCAGCGGGTAGACCGTCCCGTCGGGGGTGACGGCGACGAGATCGGGGTGGGAGCTTCGGTAGGTCACTCCCCTGCCCGCGCCCGCGAGCGCGGTCGGTCCGCGGAACTCGAACTCGACCTCGGGCACGAGCACGACGCTCTCGAGCAGGTCGGTGAACAGCAGCTCACCGGGGACCACCGAGAGCCCGAGCGCCGCCTCACTGACGCTCTCCCCGGTGAAGGTGATCGTGGAGAAGCTCGCCGTGTTGCCGGACGAGTCGACGGCGATCGCGTCGATCAGGACGACGCCGTTGCGCAGGATCTCGGCGTCGGACAGGGCGTCGGTGACCGGGAGGGTCAGGTCGAACAGGGTCTGGCCCTCGCGCTCGGGCCAGAGCCGCACGGTGCCGCCGGAGTCGGCGAAGGCCGAGCCGAGGGCGCGCTCGACGACGCCGCCCTCGGCGACGAGATCCGAGGCGCGCACGGCCGAGGCCGAGACGTCGAGGTGGGTCAGGTCGACATCGTCGGCGACGGCGAGGCGCACGACGAGCAGCTGCCCACCGTCGGACGAGCGGACGGAGACGTCCTCGAGCGCGACGCTCGGCGGATTGGTCTCGCGCAGGAAGCTCTCGGTGCGGGGCGTGACGGTGCCGTCGCCCGCGACGAGCTCGGCCGAGGCGTCGAGCGCCTCGGCATTGTCGATCGGGAGCGAGAGCTCGCAGGCGGCCGAGTCCGCGTCGAGCCGACGGGCCTC
>NZ_CBDCDH010000005.1:0-1216 GCF_965215205.1 Ilumatobacter sp. | reverse complement strand
GGCGGTGTGGAGCGCGTCGGGATCCCCCCACTCGTCCGCGGTGCCGGCGGGGATCCGCCCGTAGCCCTCACGGAAGCGACGCTCGAGATCCGTCACCGAACGCAGGGTACGACGGCGGTGTCGCCCGACGACGGTCGACGGGGGTCAGTCGGTGAGGTCCCAGAGAAGCCGGTAGTGGCGGGTGCGGTCGGGATCGGGGCCGATGCCGTAGGCGGCGAGCAGCTCGTCCTCCCAGCCCGGTCCGTAGTTCCACCCCGTCGACCACGTCGCGACGGCGAGGTCGGCCCAGCGGTCGCCGATGCCCATCCGGCCGAGGTCGACGTGCCCGGACCAGCGGCCGTCCTCGCCGATGAGCGTGTTCGGTGCGCACGAGTCGGCGTGGCAGACGACCAGCCGGTCGACCGGCGGCGGCTCGGCGACGATCGCCATCGCCTCGTCGACCGTCAGGTGCCGGTGCGACGGGTGCCAGTGGGCGGGGTCGACCAGCCCGGCGTCGGCGCGGGCCCGAGCCCGACCGAGCCGCTCCTCGGCGGTCCACGTGAACGGGCACCTCGCGACGGGCAGCGACTCGTGGAATGCTCGCAGTCCCTCGCCGATCGCACGGACGGCGACCCGGGGCGACGCCTTCCAGCGCTCGGCCACGGCGGTGGTGCCGTCCAGCGCCGCGGTGAGCAGCCAGGTCGAGCCGTCATCGGCGGTGCCCGCGTCGAGCACCTCCGGAACGGGCGTGTGGGGACGAGTCCATCGCAGCCGCTCGGCCTCCTCGAGCAACCACAGCGCGCTGCCCGGCGGCAGCGTGCTGCCCGGCGGCGCCCACTTCAGGAAGCGTCCGGCTCCGACGATCTCGAACGTCAGCCCGCCGAGCTCGTTCTCCCAGACACAGCGCACGGGCGAGTCACCGACGACGGCCGTGACCGCCGCAGGCGGGCCGACGTCATCGATCGGCGCGCCGGCAGGAGACCACTCGTCGACACGGCCGGCGTCGACACCGGCGGAGGCATCGGTGGTCCGGTCGGTGCTCGTCCGGGTCGCGACCTCCTCGACCGTCCGGTGGCGTGACGCCTCGGCGCGTCCTCCTCGAGTGATCCCGATCGATTCCGACGTCGCACGGGCCGAGCGCCGCGACCGTCGACGGCACCGGTCGGGATTCGCTGACCCGGGTGACCCGGAGGTGACGGTTCAGGTGTGGAAGGGCATGCGCTGGTCGAGGGGGGCG
>NZ_CBDCDH010000004.1:0-3803 GCF_965215205.1 Ilumatobacter sp. | reverse complement strand
TGGAGCTGAGCATCGACGGCAACGGTCGTCAGCTCATCGAGATGAACCTCGGCAACGTCGTCAACTCGAACACCGACGACGGTGTGGGGGAGACGCTGAGCATCGTGTACCGCGCGTTCGTCGTCGGCGGCGTGGCGGCGGGCACCGAGGTGGCGAACCGCGCGGACGCACGCTGGACGCGCACGGACGGCAGCGCCGCGTCCCAGCGCGCGCCCGAGGTGACGCTCACGCTCGCCGCCCCCGAGCTCACCGTCAAAAAGACCATCGTCGATCCGGCCCCCGCGACGCCGGGCGGTGCCGACGAGGACGCCACCGATCCCCCGCAGGACGTGGGCGATCCGGTGCGCTACCGCATCACGATCGATCACGCATCGGGCTCGAGCGCGACCGCCTTCGACGCGAGCCTGACCGACGTGCTGCCGACGCAGATCTCGGGCGCCACCATCGATCGGGTCGAGGATGCGTCCGGCACCGAGGTCACCGCCGCCTCGGCGGGCTTCGAGCTGGTCGAGACCGCCCCGAACGAGTGGACGCTGCGGAACCCCGACTTCGACCTGGCCGAGAACGAATCCTTCACGGTGTGGGTGTCCGGCACGGTCGACTCCGCCACCACCGGCGCGCCCATCGACAACGTCGCCACGCTCGGCTGGAGCACGCTCGACGACGGTGCCGCCGACGACGGCCGCGACGCCGACGAGGGGGTCTACACCGCGAGCGCGACGGCGAGCTTCACGATCGCACCGCCCGAGCTCGTCAAGACGGTCACGAGCACCGGCATCGGCGGCGCGGACGGCATCCTGGTGCAGGGCGAGCACGTCGACTACGAGGTCGTCATCACCGTGCCCGAGGGCGAGACGCCCGACGCGGTGCTGATCGACACGCTGCCGGACAGCCTGCGGTACGTGGCGGGCAGCCTCGTCGTGTCGTCGCCGAGCGCGGCCGTCTCGTTCGACAACCCGACGGACGCGGACCCGTCGAACACCGCGCCCGTCGTCGTCGAGCCGGGCGGTCCGGGCGGCGAGCTGCGCGTGGACTTCGGCACGATCACCAACGGCGATCGGGACAATTCCTCGACCGAGCAGATCACCGTCAGCTATCGCGCGATCGCGACCGGTATCGGCACGGTCGACGGCGATGCGATCGCCAACGCCGCGGCCCTTCGCTGGGACCTCGACGGCGACGGCCTCGCCGAGGGAGCGGACGACGGGCGTAGCGACGCCGGCGCCAGCGTGACCTTTCGCGAAGCGGTGCTCGCCATCACGAACCGGATCGACACGCGTCCGGCGGACGCGGGCGACACCGTCGTGTACGAGATCGTCGTCGCGCACGCGCCGGGCTCGGTCGTCGGCGCGTACGACGTGCGCATCGACGACGCGCTGCCGGACGAGCTCCGGAACGCCTCGCTCGTGTCGGCCACGCGCACGACGCCCGGTGACAGCGACGCCCTGTTCGACGTGTCGGGCGAAGTGCTCGCCACGCTGACGCCCTTCGACCTGGCGCCCGGCGAGACCATGACGCTCCAGCTGCGCGCGACCGTCGACACGGACGCCGCCGCGGGCAAGCGCATCCCCAACGTCGCCGAGCTCGTCTGGGAGAGTCTCGGTGACGATTCCCAGGGCGACTCGAACGGCACCGCGCCGCAGGCGAGCCAGTCCACGGCGACCGACGACGCGCGCACCGCCTTCCGCATGGATGCGCCGACGTTCGAACGCGGGATCCTCTCCACCGGCATCACCAGCACCGCCAACGACGACACCGAGGTGGCGGCGGGCGAGTACGCCGTGCACACGCTCACCGTCACGCTGCCCGAGGGCACGACGCTGAAAGCCGCGGTGACCGACGCGCTGGCGCCCGGGCTGGAGCTCGACCCCGACTACACGCCCACGGTCGTCTTCACGACGAACGCGAGCGCCGCGGGGCTGAGCGACGGCGGTGCCATCACGGCGACGCTCGGCACCGACGCCGCCGGCAAGGACACCGTGACCTTCGAGCTCGGCGACGTCGTGAACGCCGCGTCGAACGAACGCGACGCCGCGTCCGTACCGCCCGAAACGGTCACGATCACCTACCGCACCTACACCGCGCACGCGCCCGCACCCAACCCCGTCGCGGCCCCGGGCGACACGCTCGACGCGTTGGCCACGTTGGCGTGGGACGCGAACGCCGACGGCGACAACACCGACGGAGCGGACGGCACCGCGTCGGACGCGAACGCCCTCACCGTCGTCCATCCGGGCCTGACGCTGACGAACGTCATCGCCACGCCCGAGCCGGCCGATGCCAAGGACACCGTGCGCCACGAGTACACGATCGCGCACGCGCCCGGCGCGACGGCCGACGCGCTGGCCGCGAGCTTCACGACGACGTTCGATCCCGCGGTCACGAACCTCGCGGTCACCGACCCGGACGGCGACGCCCTGCCCGGCTTCGGAGTATCGAGTGACGGTCGCACCGTGTCGAACGACGACTTCGACCTGGCGCTCGGCGAGAGGCTCACCGTCGTCGTGACCGGTACCGTGAACGAGAGCGCCGTGGCCGGCACCACCATCGACAACCTCGCCACGCTCGGCTGGAGCACGCTCGGGGACGCCGACCACGGCCGGGCCGCCGAGGCGCGCACCGCCTCGACGACGGCGTCCAACGCCTTCACCATCGCGTCGCCGACGCTCGTGGAGCGCACCGTCGTCACCGGCATCGTGACGACCCAGAACTCCGCCACCGACGTCGTGGCGGGCGAGTACGCCACGCATCGGCTCGTGATCCAGGTGCCCGAGGGCACCACGGAGCTGGCCACGCTGATCGAGATGCTGGACGCCGGGCTCGACTACGACGCCGCGTACCACGCCGGCACGCCGCCGACGATCGTCGCGACGCCCGGCGTGAGCCACTCGGGCTCGGCGACCCCCGTCGTGACGCCGGGCGCGACCCCGGCCGATCCGAGCACCGTGCGCTTCGATCTGGGGACCGTGGTCAACCGGCTCGACTCGAACGGCACGCCCGAGACGATCACGATCGAGTACCGCACCGTCACCGCGAACGTCGAGACACCACCCGGCGCGGCGGTTCCGGGCTCGACGCTCGGCGCGGCCACCGTCTTCGCGTGGGACGGCGACGAGGACGGGACCGCCGACGAGGGCGGCGAGCGGCTCGCGAACGCCGGTCGAGGTCGTTCACCCGCAGCTGTCGGCAAGCAACACCATCACGACCGTGCCGGGCGACGGCGGCGACACCGTCACCTACCGCTACGAGGTCCGGCACACCGACACCTCCACCGCCGACGCGTTCGACGCGACGTTCGCCACGCGCCTGCCGGGCACGATCTCGGACGTGTCCATCGATTCGGTCACGGGCGGCGACGCGGCCGGCTTCGCGCTCGCGGTGGATCCCGTCACGGGCGCGACGTCGGTGACGAACGCTCACTTCGACCTGCTCGCCGGCGAGGTGATGGTCGTGACCGTCAGCGGCACGCTCAACGAGACCATCGAGGCGAGCTCGACGGTCGACAACGTCGCGGACGTGAGCTGGCAGACCCTCGGTGAGCCGGCGCACGGCGACGCCGGGACGGAGCGCACGGGCACGACCGATGCGGCGAGCGACTTCACGGTCGCGTCCCCGACGTTCGCCAAGCGCCTGGTCGAGACGGGCATCGTGTCGCCGACGAACGGCACCGCCGACGTGGTGGCGGGCGAGCGCACGGTCTACGAGCTGACCGTCACGCTGCCCGAGGGCACGACGTCGGATGCCGTCGTCGTCGACACGCTCGACCCGGGTCTCGTGTTCCACTCCGCCGAGGTCGTGACCGT
>NZ_CBDCDH010000003.1:0-3338 GCF_965215205.1 Ilumatobacter sp. | reverse complement strand
CGAGGCCAAGATGGACGGCGCACCGATCCTCGACGACTCCGGACCGCTCTGGCAGGACGACAACCTGAATCTGTTCATCGACGGCGACGCCAGCGGCGGCACGAGCTACGACGGCGTGAACGACTTCCACGTCTTCCTCGCGCTCGGCGACGGCTCGGGCGGGCCGAACACCGATTCGGGGCGCGTCGAGGCGGGGCCGAACTCGGTGGGCGTGCCGGCGGGGCTGCGCATGGCGGCCTGCTTCTGCAACCCGGTCGCCGCCTGGGAGATCTCGGTGCCGCTCGACTCGGTCGGGATCCGGGCGGACCGGACGTTCGGCATCGAGCTGCAGATCGACGAGGACAACGACGGCGGCGGACGCGACGCGCGGTTCGGGTGGTCGAACCCGTCCGCCGCCGACGCGGGGGGCGACGGCAGCTCCGACTTCGCCTTTCTCGAGCCGCGCTACTTCGGAATCGCACGCCTGGCGCCCTGACGCGTCTCTCGACGCACCGCCGCTCGGCGCGACGCGGCGGCAGGACCCCGTCCGCACGCCACCGTGCGCTCCCGAACCGTGACCGGTTCCACCGACTCGATTCGCCATCGGCAGTCCGTGCGACGCCGGCCCCGCCGGTGGCACTTTCGTGGGATATGACGAAGGGGTGCGATGGCCTACCGTCGGCGCTCCACGACGCATTCAAGGAAAGGAGCGCCCGCTCATGCGGATCATCCGGTGGCTGCTGCCGATCCTCCTCGTCGGCACGATCGCGGCCTGCGGCGGGGGCGGAGGCGGGACCGACAACGACCGCGATCGCGACCGGATCCCGGACGACGCGCCGGACAACTGCCCCACGGTCGCCGATCCCGACCAGCGCGACGGCGACGGCGACGGCGTCGGGGACGCCTGCGACCCCTCCACCGGCGGCGGCACCGACGACGACGGCGACGGCACCCCGAGCGCCACGGACAACTGCCCGGCGATATCGAACCCGGACCAGGGAGACGCCGACGGCGACGGGCTCGGCGACCTTTGCGACGACACGCCCGACGGGCCGGACGCCGACCTGGACGGCGTGCTCGACACGGTCGACAACTGCGAATTCGTCGTCAACCCGGATCAGTCCGACGCGGACAGCGACGGCGTGGGCGACCTGTGCGAAGGGCCCGTGACCGAGAACCCGGACGTCGACGACGACGGCGTCCCGAACGAGGCGGACAACTGCCCGGCGGTCGCGAACCCGGATCAGACGGACGCGGACGGCGACGGCATCGGCGACGCCTGCGATCCGACGGTGCGCGCCGACACCGACGGCGACGGCGTCTTCGACGACGTGCCCGACAACTGCCTGACGATGCCGAACCGCGACCAGGCAGACGTCGATGACGACGGCACCGGCGACGTCTGCGACCCGGTGAACGATCTCGACCCGGACGGCGACGGCGTGCTCGGGGATGCCGACAACTGCCCGGCGATTGCCAATCCGGAGCAGGCGAACGTCGACGGCGACGCGCTCGGTGACGCGTGCGATCCGACCGACGACCGGGCCGGCTTCGGCGACGCCGACGGCGACGGCGTGCGCGACGGCGAGGACAACTGCCCGGCGATCGCCAACCCCGACCAGGACGACGTCGACGGAGACGAGCTCGGCGACGCGTGCGATCCGACCGACGACCGAGTCGGCTTCGGCGACGCCGACGGCGACGGCGTGCGCGACGGCGAGGACAACTGCCCGGTGATCGCCAACCCGGACCAGGACGACGTCGACGGAGACGAGCTCGGCGACGCGTGCGATCCGATCGACGACCGGGTCGGCTTCGGCGATGCCGACGGCGACGGCGTGCGCGACGGCGAGGACAACTGCCCGGAGGACGTCAACCCCGGCCAAGAGGATGAAGACGGCAACGGGCTCGGCGACGCCTGCGAGGAGGTGGAGCCCGTCGCGTCGCTGATCGATGCCGACGCCTTCGAGCGCCACGCCCTGAACGCCCTGGCGGTGGTGGGCAGCCAGCTCGGTGCGAACTACCACCGCGGATTGCTGGCGAACATCGAACAGGCGGCGGAGTTCCCCGGTCAGCAGCGGACCCCGGATGTGGTGCTCACCGCGGTCGTGGTGCCGGAGTTCGGCGGCTCCCGGGCGGTGTACGACTGCGAGCTCTCCGGCACGGTGACGCGCGGACGCTCCGGCACACGCGGCGACTCGACGGCCTACCGAGCGGGCACGGTGTTCGACAGCTGTGCCGATCAGGGAGGCCCGTTCGACGTGACGTTCGAGGGCAGCCACTTCGAGACCGGCGGGCCCGCGGGCGGCTCGGGGGTGGAAGTGACAGACGAGTTCGACCTGACCCTCTCGAGCTCCGGCGAACGGACCGTGATTCGCGGCACGGTGGACGCGAGCGGCACCTCCGGCAGGGCGGGCCAGACGGTCTTCGTGCGCTACACCGGGCTCGACTACCGGACCGACTTCGGGGACGACGCCGTGTTCAGCGGCATGACGGGTGGCTACCGGTCCACGGTCAGCACGCCGATCGACGCGAGCTTCTCCGCGAGCATGCAACTCTCCCTCGACGGCGCCGACCCGGTGACCGTGGTGCTGGACATCGCGTTCGACGGCGCCCCGTTCTCGTCGACGAACGGATTCGCCGGCGCCGTATCGGTGTCCGCCGGCGACGGCAGCTCCGCGACGTCCACCGGGTCGCTGTCGGCGGCCGAGGTGGTTCTGACGGGGACCGACGGCAGCACCACGGACGCCGTGATCGACCTGTGCGCCAGTCTCTCGCTGTGTTGAACGTCCCCCGACCGGTGCCGCCGACGAGCTCGACGGCGGCGAGCACCGGGGCACGGGTCCAGGTCACGGCAGCGTTCTCGCGATCGGGTACACCGTCGAACGGCCGGCGATGCGTACGGCAGTCCCGACGAGCGGCACGCCGTTGACGACGAGTCGCTCGCCGTCGCTCGCGATCGGATAGGAAATGCCGGTGTTGACCGTCACTGCACCGAGACCCAGGAGCTCGTCCACGCTCAGCGAACCGGTGGTCACGATGAACTCCGCGAGGAAGTCCGGGCCGCACGAAGGACTGCATGCGCGGCTGGCTCGCCATCAGCCGGCAGCTGACGGCATGCCGCACCCGGCGTTCGCGATCGGGGTGGAGCCTCGGGAGGCAGTCGGTGAGCGAAGGCGCTCGACCCCACCGTGGGGGGATACCTCAGCGATCGACGGCCCGATACTCTCCCCAGAACATGCGAATCGCCGGCTTCGAAGAGTGAGAAGATCTCCCGCAACGCTTGGCGACGCGACGACGACCACCGCAGCGGATACCCGCCCCGCCGATTCCGCAGGCGAGAAGGTACGGTACGACGA
>NZ_CBDCDH010000002.1:0-6723 GCF_965215205.1 Ilumatobacter sp. | reverse complement strand
CGATGTCGGGGAGTTCGGCCAGGGCGGGTTCGGGCGGTTCCGCCTCGCCCGCGGTCGGTTCGGTCGCGGGGTCGGTCGCAGGTGGCTCACCGGCGGACGTCTCGGTCGCCGGAGGCTCTTCGTCCGTCGTCTGGGACGTCGCGGCGTTCGTCGTGCTCTCGACGGCCTCGGTGGCGGTGGGTTCGTCGGGCTGGGTGCTCGACGTGTCGTTCGCGTCGCTGCCGCTGCATGCGGCGACGAGGGCCGCGACGAGGAGGACGGGGACGAGTCGACGCATCGGGCGAGCCTGTCAGACGGGAACGGGGTCGTACGAAACGGCGTCGGCTTCACAGAACCGTGCGCACGAGGAGTGCGATCGCACTGAACGCCGAGAGCCCGAGCACGACGGGCCGCACCCCCGAACCGATCAGTCGTGACCTGTACCGCCGGGCGGTGGCGAGGCCGAGGAGCACCGCCGGCAACAGCAGGAGCGCGAGCTCGACCTGACGTGAGTCGATCTCACCGGCCACGACGAGGGCGATCGCCGTCAGGACGGATCCGACCGAGAAGAACAGCGAGATCGTCGCCCGCATCACGACGGGGTCGCTGTGCTGGTAGGTGAGCGCGATCGGCGGCCCCGCCGACGCCGACCGCCGTGCCGGTGAATCCCGATGCGAGCCCGGCGACGACGATCGCCGACCGGGTCGGCGTGAACCGTTTCGTCGTCAGCGAGACGACGACACCGAACAGCACGGTGATCGAGACCAACAGTGCGAGGACGGTGTCGGAGATCGCTGCGACGACGATCGCACCGAGGACGAGTCCGGGCACCCGCGCCGACGAGCGCGGGCGGCCACCCCGGGGCGGTCGACGTGGGCCCGGTCGGCGACGGCGACGGTCAACGACAGCGGGATCACGGCCAGCACGATCGCGCCGGGGACGAAGTCGGGGTCGACGAACAGCAGCACCGGCGACGACAGGATCCCGACGCCGACACCGGTCGACGCCTGCATCACCGCGCCGAGATACACGATGGACAGACACGCCACCGCCCCCGCCACCGGCAGGCCCACCACCGTCACGAGACACCCGACACGACCGGGCTCGGGTGCCGCCGGCGGGTGGGGGTCACCGGTCCTTCATCCGCTTCGGGTCGGCGGTGGCCGGATCGTCGGGCCAGCGGTGTTTCGGGTACCGACCGGCCATGTCCCTGCGGACGTCCTCCCACGTTCCGGCCCAGAAACCGGCGAGGTCGGCGGTGACCTGGATCGGGCGGTCGGCGGGCGAGAGGAGTTCGAGGCGGATCGGTTCGTCGCCCGCCCGCGGGTGCTCGGTCACCCCGAACAGGTCTTGGACCCGCACCGACGCCGTCGGCTGTTCGCCCGAGTAGTCGATCGGAACCGACCGGCCGCCGGGCAACTCCAGTTCCGGCGGGGCGACGGTGTCGAGGTCGGCGCCGACGTCCCACGGGAGCTGCGATCGGAGAACCGTGGCCACGTCGAGCGAGTCGAGATCGTCGCGTCCGGTCGCTCCGGGCAGGTACGGCGCGAGCCACTCGTCGGTCGAGTCGACCAGCGCATCGACCGACCAGTCCGGCCACGGTGCTCCCCGGGTCCGGTGCAGGTACTGGACTCGCCGACGCAGCGACGTCGCAGCCGACGACCATCCGAGCACGGCGAGGCGCGTGTCGCGCACCCGCCGCATGAGTGCCTCGGTCGTCTCGGGTCCCGGTTCGGGTCGGCGGTCCTGCGCGCCGAGGCGGATCGCACCGAGTCGACGCTCGACCGTCTCGACGAGATCGTCGCGTTCGTCGTTCCATGCCACGGTCCGCTGCTCCTTGATGTCGTCGCCGGCGGACGCGATGACGTCGGCGACGTCGACTGCGGCGGCGAGGCGGATCCGGGCCCGGTCCCGTCGGCCGTCGAGGTCGGCGGCGACGACGAACGCCTCGTCGGCGAGTTGGTCGGAGTCGACGATCCATGCACCGCTGCCGGAACGCATCGTGAACTGTCCGGGCCTGCGACGGCCGGCGAGGCGGTCCGGGAACGCGAGGAGCAGGACGGCGCCGCAGCGGTCGTGGTCGATCGCCGTGCGGTCGAAGTCGATGCCGACCCGCCGGGCGAGCTCACGGGCGCGGTCGCGCACACGGTGGACGGCGCCACGATCGGCCCGGTCGTGGCCGGCGGCACCCGACACGACGGCCACCCGCAGCGCCAGGTCGACCGGGAGGTCGTCGGGTCGGCCGCGGAACACGTCGCGTTCGTCGACCAGCGTCGCCACGACGCAGGCCAGCGCCGAGCGTTCGAGCGCGACCATCCGGGCCAGACGGGGGTGGACCGGGAGGGCGAGCATGTCGCGCCCGAGGTCGGTGAGCGCGCCCGTGGTCGGCTCCAGAGCCCGCAGATCCGAGAGCAGTTCACGGGCCTGGCGGAGCGATGCGGTCGGTGGCGGGTCGACGAACACGAGATCACCGGTCGGCCGGTCGGGGTCGCCACCGACCCCCCATGCCGCGAGTTCGAGGGCGAAGCCCGCCAGGTCGGCCTGCAGGATCTCCGGCGTGCGGTGCTTCGGGCGCGTCCCGTGCTCGATCCTCGACCACAGCCGGTAGGCGGACCCGGGCTCGGTGCGACCCGCCCGGCCGGCGCGCTGCTCGGCCGACGCGCGGCTCGTCGACACCGTCGTGAGCCGTGTCATCCCGGTCCCGGGGTCGAAGCGTGGCTCGCGGGCGAGGCCGGCGTCGACGACGATCCTCACGCCGTCCACCGTCAGCGAGGTCTCGGCGATGTCGGTGCTGAGCACGACGCGCCGGCGCCCGGGAGGCGACGGTTCGAGCGCCGCGTCCTGGTCGGCCTGCGACAGCGCAACCGGCGAGCGGGCGGACGTCGATGCCGGGGCCGAGAGCGTCGAGCAAGCGTCGTTCGGTGCGGCGGATCTCGCCGATCCCGGGCAGGAACACGAGGACGTCGCCGTCGTGTTCGCCCAGCGCACGCAGCACTGCGGCGGCCACGTCCGACTCGATCCGCGGCGTCGGCCCGGAAGGGCGCCGGCCCCCGGTTCTTGCGACCGCCGCCACCGCGATTCCCCACGCGACCTGTGCCGGTGGGCGAGCGCGGCAGCCAGTTCATCTCGACGTCGAACGTGCGGCCCTCGCTGGAGACGACCGGCGCGTCGAGCACGCGCACGAGTCCTTCGGTGTCGGGGGTGGCCGACATCGCGAGGAGACGCAGGTCCGGACGGATGGAGCCGATCACGTCGAGGCACAGGGCGAGACCGATGTCGGTCGGCAGGTTGCGTTCGTGGACCTCGTCGAAGATCACCGCACCGACGCCGGGCAGTTCGGGGTCGCGCTGCATCCGGCGGGTGAGGATCCCTTCGGTCACCACCTCGATCCGGGTGTCGGGCCCGATGTGGCGCTCGTCGCGCGTCTGGTAGCCGATCGGGCCGCCGACGTCGGTGCCGGTGAGTTCGGCCATTCGCCGGGCTGCGGCGCGGGTCGCGAGCCGCCGGGGTTCGAGCATCACGATCCGGCGCCCGTCGAGCCACGGCTCGTCGAGCAGTGCGAGCGGCACGACCGTCGTCTTGCCGGCGCCCGGTGGCGCCACCAGGATCGCCCGGCCACGCTCGGCGAGAGCGCCGAGGACGTCGGAGATCGCCTCGACGACGGGGAGGTCGGGGAGGTGGGGCGGCGGCCCACTCCGGAACGACGACCCGTCGGACACCGGTACGCCGGGTCTCAGCCGAGCGCGGGCGAACCGCGGAAGGCGACCGGGTCGCCGGGTGCGGGGAGTTCGATCGACGACCACTTCGTGATCGTGGCGATCGCATCCGCCACCTTCTCCCAGGCGTCGGGGTCCCAACCCTCGGCTGCCGCGTCGACGACGCCGTCGACGCGGGTCAGAACGAATGCCGGCAGGGTCTCCAGACCCATCGCCCGCACCACCTTGCGCTCGGGATCGCAGAAGACGAGGAACCGGTCGGTGAGGGGGCCGAGGAACCGGGCGGTGTCGTCGGCGCCGGCGGTGACCACCATGTTGATCCGTACGTCGCAGCCGCGGAACTCCTCGAGGACGCGCGAGGCGGTCCGCAGGATCCACGAGCTCTCGTTCGTGTAGGGGTCGAGCACGACCGAGGCGAGATGGAACGTCGTGAGCCACTCCATGACCGGGCGCCCCGTCCCGAGCGCACCCCGGTGGAGCGGCGTGAGCACGAGGTCGGTCGGAAGCTTCACTTCGGTTTCGGCCACTCGGCGAGTCTACGGCTCGGCCCGGCGGGTACCTTCGATGCCGTGCATCCGATCGAGCATCTCCGCTACGTCGCTCGTGCCCACGGGGTCGATCCGACCGCGCTCGTCGAGGAGACCGCACACGCTCTCGGGTCGTTGCACTTCGACCCGGCCGGCCTCGTCGTCGCCTGTCGGCGGATCGTCGAACGGCATCCGTTCAGCGGTCCGCTGTGGTGGCTGTGCTCGTCGGTCGCGTCGTCGTCGGAACCGTTCGAGACGGTGTGGGAACTCGCCGATCGGATCCGCTCCGACCGCACCGGCGCCGAGCTCGCAGCCGCTCTGGCGGACGGGGCCGACGTCGTCACGATCGGCGATCCGAGCGTCATCTCGTCGGGTCTGGCCCGTCGTGGCGACGTTCGGGTCCTGGCGATCGACGTCGACCACTCGGCCACGTCGTTCGTGCGCACGCTGGAGCGTTTCGACGTCGACTACGAGCCGGTCGACGCCGGTGCCGCAGGGGCGGCCACCCGTGTCGCCGATGTCGTGCTGATCGAGGCGCTCGCCCTCGACGCCGAGCGGATCGTCGTTCCGTCGGGGTCCTCCACGATCGCCGCCTCGGCCTCGGCGTGGGGCACCCCGGTGTGGCTGGTCGCCGGTGTCGGCCGTCGGCTCCCGTCGCCGTTCGTCGATGCGATGGAGGTGCGACGCACGGAGTTGGCGAGCGACGTCGACGACTGGACGATCGACGTCGAGATCCTCCCCGCCCGCTTCGTCACCGACGTGATCGGCCCGCTCGGCTCGATGCCGATGGGCCCGGCCGCCGCGCAGGCCGAGTGCCCGATGTCGGCCGAGCTCCTGCGCCGCCCCGCCATGTGAGCGTCCCTCCCGGTGTCAGACACCGGGAGGGACGCTGGGCGCCTCGGGGTCACAGTCCCCGGTGGCGGGGCTCGTGGCCGAGGATCTCGGTGATCACGGCCTCGGCCTCCGCCCGACGATTCTCGGTCACGAAGATCCTCGCCATCGGCTCGCGGGTGTACATCGTGAGGTTGATCCCGAAGTCGTCGACGACCACGGCGGGGATGCCGTCGGCGATCAGTTCGTCGGTGATCATCCGACCCTGCCACGCCGGCACCCAGGCGGCCTCGACGGTCCGATCCGGGTCCGGCGGCGGGAGTTCGTCACGCCCGAGGAGCCAGTCCCACGCCTCACGGAAGGTGCGCGGGACCGCCATCGGTCCACGATGTTACGGCCGCCGATCGGCTCGGTGAACGCCGTCGTGCACCCGACGGGGATCGACGCCGCCGGGTGTACTGTCGGGCGATGGCCGACGTGATCACCGCTGCGCTGCTGCAGACCGACTGGACGGGCGACAAGGAGTCGATGATCGTCAAGCACGAGGAGGCCGCCCGTGAGGCGGCCGACCGGGGTGCGCAGGTGATGTGTTTCCAGGAGTTGTTCTACGGCCCGTACTTCTGCCAGGTGCAGGACGCGCAGTACTACGAGTACACCGAGTACATCCCCGACGGGCCGACCACACGACGGTTCATGAAGCTGGCCGCCGAGCTGAACATGGTGCTCGTGTTGCCGATGTACGAGATCGAACAACCGGGCGTGTACTACAACACCGCCGCCGTGGTCGACGCCGACGGGACGTATCTCGGCAAGTTCCGCAAACAGCACATCCCCCAGGTGAAGGGCTTCTGGGAGAAGTTCTACTTCCGGCCCGGCAACGGCGGATACCCGGTGTTCGACACCGCCGTCGGCAGGGTCGGCGTCTACATCTGCTACGACCGCCACTTCCCGGAGGGGTGGCGCGCACTCGGGTTGAACGGTGCCGAGATCGTGTTCAACCCCTCCGCGACGCACCGTGGCCTGTCGCAGTACCTGTGGTCGATCGAGCAGCCCGCGGCGGCGGTGGCGAACATGTACTACGTGGGTGCGATCAACCGGGTCGGTGTCGAACCGTTGGGCGACAACGACTTCTACGGCCAGAGCTACTTCGTCGGCCCTCGCGGAACCTATGTCGGCGAGATCGGCGACGACCACGACCCCGAACTGATCGTGCGCGACCTCGATCTCGGCGTGATCAAAGAGGTCCGGGACGGTTGGGCGTTCTACCGGGACCGCCGCCCCGACGCCTACGACGAACTGGTCCAGCACTGACCGTCCCTCCCGGTGTCGGACACCGGGAGGGACGCAACCGGAAGGAGAACGACCATGGCAACGACGTTGATCTCGGGGGGAACGGTGGTGTCGGCGGTCGGGCGGCGCCTCGCCGACGTGCTGATCGACGGCGAGTCGATCTCGGCGATCCTCGCCCCGGGTCAGGCCGACGCCCTCGGCGTCGTCGCCGACACGACGATCGATGCGACCGGCAAGTACGTCGTGCCGGGCGGCGTCGACGTGCACACCCACATGGAGCTGCCGTTCGGCGGGACCGAGGCGTCGGACACCTTCGAGACCGGCACGATCGCCGCGGCGTGGGGCGGCGTGACCACGATCGTCGACTTCGCCGTGCAGAA
>NZ_CBDCDH010000001.1:0-3242 GCF_965215205.1 Ilumatobacter sp. | reverse complement strand
CGGACGACACGAACAGCTACGCGGCCGCCGGCGGCGGGATCCGTATCGAGGCGCGCCGTCTGCTCGGCGGGACCACGGGCACGGTGCGGGCGAACGGCGGCTCGGGGAACTACCCGGGCGCCGGCGGGCGGATCGGCATCGATGTCGAGAGCGATGCCTACGCCGGCGCGCTCCAGGCGCGTGCGGGGCGTGGACGGCGATCTCGGTGCCTCGGACACCGTGCCCGGGGCCGGCACCGTGTTCCCGTCGGGTCGCCGGGGACCGCGGCACGCTGATCGTCGACAACGGCGGCCAGCGCTCGGTCGAGCGCGGCACGACCGTGCGGAGCGTCGGCGAGCACGTCGTCGCCGCCGTCGAGCCGGCGGGCGCCGGGCGATGGCGCGTCACGCGCGAGCGCTACGAGGTCGGTCTGTCCGGCACGCTCAGGTCCGCCTACGGACCCGGGGCGGTCGGCTACCACGGGATCTCGGTGCCCTCGGAGGGCGAGCTCGACCTGTCGCTGACCCACACCGGAGGATCGCTCAAGCTGATCTTCTTCGAGCTCGACGACGCGCTCGACGCGGGCGACTACCTGTTCTACCGCCGACTGAGCTCGGGCGGCTCCTCCACCGTCGACCTGCCCGCGGGCGACTACCTCGTCGCGGTCGGCGACTATTACCTGTCGTCGAGCGACGCCGTCAGCGGGTACACCGACGGGGGCGTGGCCAGCCGGGGAGAGCCCGGCGACTACGCGATTTCGCTCGCCGAGTCGGGGTTCTGGCGGTCCAGCGCCGAGGCGCCCGGTCTCGACCTGACCGGTCTGGGCGTGACGCTCGACGCGTCCGAGGACGGCGCGCCGATCTACCGCATCGTCGAGAACGCCGGTCACACGCTCACCCTCGAGACCGAGGACGATCTGGACGGCTACGTCGGGCGGACGCTGCTCGGGGTGCACGACCTGGAGCGTGTCGAGGTCTCCGGGGGCGGTGCGCTCTCGTTCGGACGGGACCGGCTCAGGATCGCCGACGTCGCCGACGACCTGGTCGCCGCCGGCGCCTCGCTGGACGTGCTCGAGCTCGACATGGCCACGTACGCGGCGCTCGCGCAGACGAGCCAGGCGGGCACCGTCACGCAGGCCCGTCTGCCCAAGGGCGGCACGCTGGTGCTCGGCGCGGGAGCCGCCGACTTCGACGCGATCGAGGTCGAGGCGCTCACGCTACTCGACGGTGCGCGGCTGACGGTCGACGACGTACGCGTCGCGGGCGATCTGACGCTTCGAAGCGGCTCGGTGCTGACCGTCGACGCCCCGGTCGGCGGGAGCTACTCGCCGCTGACGATGGAGATCGGTGGCACGCTGCTCGTCGAGGCCGGCGCCAGGATCGATCTGGACGGCAAGGGGTACGGTCCCGGAGAGGGGCCGTCGCCGGAGGCGGCCGAGCATCGGTGCCACGGCGGGCGCACGGTGGCCGAGGCCCGGTGCGAGCACGGGGACTACCGGCGCGTGGACGAGGCGGGCGCCGGCGGTGCGGAGCTCGCCGGCGGCGGTCGGGGCACGGTGACAGCCGGGGCGATCGTCGTCGACGGACGGATCAGCGCCGACGCGCTCGACAGCCCGTCGGCCCGCGGGGCCGGTGCGGGGGGCGCGTGGCACCTCGTGTCGAGCTACCTCGACGGCACCGGCACGGTCTCGGCCGAGGGCGGCGCGGGCGTCACGCCGGGCGCCGGCGGGCGGATCGTGCTCGAGCTCGGCACGGCGCCGGCCGCGACCGTCTCGGCGGCGGCCGGCACCGACACGGACCTGTTCGACGGAAGCGGGGCGGGTGCCGGGACGGTGTACCTCGAGACGGCGGACGGGCACGGCGTGCTGACGGTCGGCAACGACGACCAGCGATCGGTCGCCGGCGGTACGACCGTTCGGTCGATCGGTCGGCACCGGATCGCGGGCGTGGAGTCCCGCGGGGACGGGACGTGGGCGATCGAGCGCACGCCGTTCGAGACGATCGACCTTCGCGACCGGACAGCCCACGAGACCCTGCCGACGTTCCACCGGCTCGAGCTCGACTCGCGGGCGATCCTGTCGTTCCGGATCGACGACGCCGCGTCGTGGACGCAGGGCGTGCGGGTGTTCCGGAACGACGGCGCGCTCGACGTCGACGACCGGGTGGGCATCGACGGCTGGGAGGAGCTCGGGGAGGGAAGGAGCGAGGTCGAGTGGCGGGCCGGTGCCGGTTCGTACATCGTCGCGGTCGGCTGGACCGAGCTGCTCGACAGCGAGATCGTGGCCGCGTTCGACGGCACCTTCGACGACGCCGACGAGGAGGGCGGAACGGAGTGCGGGTACGACCCGGAGCTCGAACGCGACCCGTGCGGGTCGAGCGGGGGCGGATACGGAGAGTGCGATCCGGAGCTCGACGACTGCGGGTACGACGAAGAGATGTACTTCGACCCCCCGTCCGGTTGCGACCCCGAGACCGGGTACTGCGGCGATGCTTCCGAAGGCGCGGGAGAGGAGAGCGGCTGCGATCCGGATTACGGGTACTGCGACGGGCCGAACGGCCGGTACGACCTGCGCGTCGCGGAGCGGGCGCCGTGGACGGCGGACGAGCCGGGTCTGGTCGGGCTGCTCGTCGACCTCGAGCCGAGCGACGATCAGAGCCCGCTTCTCGAGGTGATCGGTACGACCGCGACGGCGCTTCTCGTCGAGACCGAGGACGATCTCTCGTCGACGGTCGGCAATCGGCTGATCGGGACACGCCGACTCGACGGCCTGACCGTGCGCCGCGGAGCTGACGTGGACTTCGGGGCGGACCGGGTCGTGCTGTCCGACCCGAGCGCGCTGCGAGTCGAGTACGGATCGACGCTCCGGCTCGGCGACCTGGACGCCGCGACGGAGGCGTGGCTGGCGTCGTCCCCGGTCGAGGGCATCATCGATCGGCGCGTGCCCTAGACGACATCGACCGGGCCGGTACCGGAAGCGATGCGGACTGATCGGCCGAACGGGCGGGACGGCGCCCGCCCTCTCGCGTCGGGGCGCATCGCCCCGCTCGGCGGCCACGCCGGGAGCCCGGCGCAAGGTGCGGGTCCGCGGTGTCGTGCCGCGGCGTCCGGCGGTTACGGCCTCGTGCGCCGTTTCGGTCTGCTCGGGTGTCGACGACGAGCGCCGCACTGCTGCTCGTGCACTCACTCCGGGCCGGGTAGGGCGATGACCGAATCGACCGATGCCATGGCGAGCCCTCTCGCCGGAGACCGGTCACCGGACTCCG